>NZ_JARXUX010000002.1:0-24453 GCF_029892305.1 Janthinobacterium sp. CG_23.4
TGCCCACGGCGCACCCTCCATCGTGTCCGATACAGGATTAGCCTCCATCTGGATCACATCCACCAGATCAAGCACATCAGAACAAGACAGGCGTGGGTCAATGGATTTCAGGCGCTGCGGCTTGCCACCGCGCCCCATTTTTGGATTGCCAGCATTGTCGGTTTTTGACTTGCCAAGCCACACCCGGTAATCCAGCGGATAGGTAGTAACGCCGCCCACGTTCTTTGTGAACATGACAACTGCGGTCTTATTGGCAGCGTCAGGAAAGGGCTTCAACTCCTTCATGTCATCAACCGACAGTGGCACAAGTCGATCTGTAGTGTTGATGCGGAAGCGACGGAAACCTTGCGAAGATGGTGACTGGAAAACCGTCTGGGTAATCACAAAAATCAGGCGTCCACCTTCGACCAGCCACTTATCAGCGGTCGTGTAGGTGATGATGGCTGAAATGTCCAGCTCATTGCCGCCGTGAAACTTGGTGTCAGAGAAGATCGCGTACTTCTCGCAGGTAGGCTTCGCCCGGTTCCGATACGCCTCTGGCAGATTTGACCAGCGCACCCACGGCGGATTGCCCACAATCGCATCAAACTGTCCTGCCGTCGCGGACCAAAAGAAATTACGCACGATCCTGAACCAAATGCCGTTCCAGTTTTTTCGGTGTAGTGCCAACACTTGGTCATAAGTTGCTTTAAGGTTGTCGCGCCACTCGGCTTCCTGTTCAGTAGTCAAGATGGCCGCACGCACCATGTGTTTTGCAACAGCAGAATATTCGGTGTCGTTTTCGACCTCTGTGCCCATGAGCTGAAACACTTGATCCAGCAAAACACGGTCACGCGCCAGTTCGGCGGGTAGCACAACTTGCAAATTGGCCTGCTCACTGCCGATGCTGTATTCAATCACCTTCTGATCGCCGTCCGGGTGCGGGGCGGGAGAGTAAACGGCGTCGGCAAGCAAAACCGGGATCTCAATATCCTTGCCCTTACACTGTTTTAAGAGATCAGCAATCGAAATCAAGAAATTGACGCGAGACGACTGCACCGCCAGCGGGTTAAGGTCGAACCCCCAAACCGTGCTTGTCAGCATTTCCACCGTGCGTGCAGCATCCCAGCCAGCAGCCAACGCAGCACGGCGCTTCTGCTCAATGGCTTCCAGTAGAAACGATCCTGACCCACATGTTGGATCAAGCAGTCTGGCTTCCAACCACTTTTTATCGTCGTAACCCAGTTTTGCCACGGAATGCTCCACCAACCAGTCGGGCGTATAGAACTCCCCAAGGCTCTTGCGTAGCTCTTCGGGCACGAGGTCTTGATAGAAGTCGCGCAGTACATCACGCGAGCGGCCTGTCTTCTTGATCGTGTCGAAACGATAGACAGAGAGTTGCGCCAACAGTATGCGGATGGCCTGACACAAGGTCGTGCGAATTGATTTTTTAGTGGTTGCGTCCAGATACCAACTGAAAATCGCCTCTTCGACAAAGCCATGCAGACCCACGGCGTTGAAAAATCCGCCGTCCTCCACATCGGCACGCAACGCATCAATCAGGGCTTCATCCTTCTCGATGGCCAGCAGCTCGTGAATCAGCGAAGTGCTCGATGCCATGCCGTGCGCGGCCACGATCTCCGCTGCAATCAGCTTCATCAACAGCGAATGGAAAGTGTGGGTAACAAACAGTTTGGCTGGCAGGTCGATATTCGCTGGGCCTGAGAAATCAAAGCCCAACGAACCATTGATCTTCTTGCGCTGCTGGATACTCAAGTCAGCGGCCTGCCCGTACAGGGTGGCCCACTCTTCAAAAAGCATCTTGATTTTGCGATTGCCAGTAGCGCTGAGGGCATCCGCGAGGGCGTCGGACAACTGCTGCATGAACTCGCACCCAGTCTGCGATGCGTGACCGAAGTCTTCAGCCAAATTCTCGGCGGTAATCGCACGGCGGAAACTCGCCCTAAGCGCATCCACCACCATCTGAAAAGAAATGGTCGAAAACGGCATTAACGGCTGGTGAATTATCTTCCCGTCTTGTACCTGTGCGAAAGCCACATGGTCGCCGTCGATGGCCACCCCAATGTAATCCTTTTCGTCGATTCCTTGCTCAGTCGCCAGTCGCTGGATGTACTTCAACAAACGACCTTCGGTCGCCTCTACAAACTTGGCACTTTTGGCACTACCTTTGAAAAAGGCAGGTGCTTTGAACTCAATAACGACATTGTTATAACTGGAGTCGCGCTTGGCCCGCTCTGCGTCAAGGTCGATCTGCAAAGCCTCTTCCAGCCCCTTCATCCATGCGTGGCGTACTTCTTCCTCGTTCGACCACTGCTTTTTGCGGCGGTTAATGAGGTCGTAGCCCTTCTTGGTGTTGTCGTCCATTCTTCTCTTTCTCGTTGCTTATGCGTCACTAGTTGGCGCGTTACGCCTGACTGGTGCCACCTTATAAATTGTTGTTCGTGAAACTTTGTATCTATCCGCGATGGTGCTGACCGCAATGGCAGGGTCACGCATCAGCGTATTGATTTCACGCACCTGTTTTTCATCAAGCTTGGGCTTTCGGCCACCGGCCCGCCCCCGTGCGCGAGCTGCGACAAGTCCCGCATACGTGCGCTCCCGAATCAGATTGCGCTCAAACTCGGCCAGTGCAGCAAACACATGGAACACCAGCTTTCCGGCTGCACTGCCCGTCTCAATCTTTTCTGTCATGCTCTCGAAACCAATCCCCGCTTTTTCCAAATCGGCCACGATCTGAACAAGGTCGGGCAAGCTTCGGCCAAGCCGATCAAGCCGCCAAACAACGAGGGTGTCTCCGGCCCGAAGTGCCTTACGGCACTGCTCAAGCTCTGGACGCCCTGCCGTCTTTCCACTGGCAGTTTCCTCATAAACGGTCAAACACCCAACCCGTGCAAGGGCATCCCGTTGCAGGTCTAGGTTCTGGTCATCTGTCGAAACGCGGGCATACCCGATACGTTGATTCATGTACTGTTGCGAGACTATGAAAAATTGACGGCAATATTAACATTTAAGGACTGCCAGAAGTCCTTAAATATTGTCTTTCCGCACGTGTCCAGAAAACGACCGTTTGTTGGACACTATTAGGCTAAGACTCCGATCCCAACAGTCGATCCATTGCGAGGCAAACCCATTTAATAAACTCCTCCCAGCCCTCACGCGTTATGACATCGCGCCCTTCGTGATTGAAAAAATAATGGTCGCGGTCGGTCGTCGGCCACGTCCAACGCAAAAGCCGCGATCTCAGCTCAAAGGGCACTCGATCCACATACACGCCGTCCCGGTCGCCGAATTCTTGAAAGTAGTTCGGTTTCAAGAACAAAAATTGAAGACTGTTGAGTTTGTCGATTCCCACCTCAGTTACCCCTACTCTTTTTGGACTTTCGCCACTCCCAAGGCTGCACCGGATCGGCATCGGCCCACAGGCCGCGTCTGGCAGCTCGGGCCTCGTTCTGCAATGCATACAGGCTCCGGTCGTGAACATATTTGTCATAAACCCACGCCATGCCCCGCTGCACCTGTTCGGCATTGGCATCAACTCCAGCGCACCAGACCCGCCCAATGGTGCGACCATAACGGTCGTGCCCTTTGTCCTCGATCCGTGCTGACTTGCCGAAACACATATCGGATAGCGATTGCTTGGCTCGCTGGCCGTACGGCTGCGCTTTTTCCGGCGTGTCGATCTCGGCCAGCCTCACTTTGATCTGCTCCAGGTCGCGAAGCACTGTCAGCGTGTCGCCGTCCGTAACACCCACGATTTTGCCTTCGATGTCAGCGGCAAAACCCATCGCAGGACAGGCCAAAGCCGAAAGCAACACCGTGTTGCCACACAGTTTCCACAATCCAGCCACCTTGTTACCAACCTTTTGACATGTTGTTTCCATACTCTTCACACCGTCTTTCCACAGTCCAGCCACCATATTCGCCACCCTTTTCACACATTAATGCCACAGTGTTGCCACACTAAAAGCCACAATTACGCCTTACCTTTTTTCTGTATTTCTGTTTTTGCGCTTTTACATAATAACGATTTCACGATAAAGAGGTTAGCCGTTGGGCATGATGAAACGCTAACAACCCAATGCCAGAAGGAAAAACGGGCTGTCACCATCCCGGCCCCGCATCGTCGTCACGATCACGTTCGTGGTCTTCCGTCTGGATGTGAGTGGGCTTGTCCTCGACCGCAGGGGAGGGCGTCACCACCAGCTCCTCGACCATGACCCGCAACTCTGCCTGACGCTTAGCGCTGGCGGCACCGGGAGAATGCTGCAACAGAGCGTCGATTACGTCTTGCGGGGACTGACCATAGGACAAGCTCTCAAGCGCAGAGGCCCGTTCCACAGCGGGCCAATCGACCTTGCCAGCGTCACCACCTGTCGCCCTGATTGCGTCCAGCGAGTGCGCTGCAATCGTGTACGCTGGGCCGACAAGATGTCCCTCGGCAGAGGGCAGGGCATCGACCCGCCGTTGGAATTCGACCTGGAGCGAGATAACCTCACGATCAATGGCAACCACGGCCACGGGTTGACTGGTGCCGCCACCAGCCAGCGTTTTAAACCGTGACCAGTCGTGTTTTGCCTCTGACTGCACCTCTGGCGCACGCACTGGACGGCCAGACGATGCCGCCGAAGTGCGAAACTGGCTCCAGTCCACCTTCGGACGGCGCTGCTGCCGCTCGGCGGCAATGGATTCTTGCAACTCTGGATTGTTGATCTTGAAACCGTGTTCTGCCGCCAGCTCCACAATCATCTGCTGATATTCAGGACAGCCGCTAACGGTGATCGTGCCCCATTTTTTCGCAGCAAGCTGCAAAGCGGCCAACGTGGCATCCCTGTCAAGCCAGCTCGTGATGTCGATCCGCTTGCCAAAGTCAACAAAAGCCGGTGCAGCAGCGTCAGCACGCTGATACAGGACGTGACCGCCTAATATCTGGGCCGTGAACGACCGAATGTCGCGGGCACGGGGCAGGGGAGATTCGTCACCAGCGCCAAATAGCATCGACTCGGTGTTATTCCGGTAACGCCACTGCTCGACCAGATCAGGCCGCTCCTGTGTGAGATACCAGTCCTCTATTTTGGGAAAGCGGGGAAGTCGCTTTTTCAGTGTCTCTTTCTCTCGGCGATGCCGTTCTTTCAGCTCGGCTTCATTTCTCGCCTGTTCGGCTTTGGCGACGCTTGAAATAGCATTTTTTGCAGCGCCTTTGCCGCGCCAGTCGCCCGTCAAAAGCTCTTCCCTGCGTGCGCGATGCCTGTCTCGCACATCTCGCCATTCCGCCTCGTGACGCTGCTTTATTGCAGCCTGCTCCCGCTTCCGCTCGTCTTCATGCTGACGCTTCGCACCTTGGTATTCATCCCAGCGCGGCGTGTCCGCCTTCACTGGCTCTGGCTGTCTCTGTGCCAGCTCAAGTCCAACGGGGGCAGGTTCATAGGCTCCAAGGCGCTTTTCGAGTTTCCCCATTGATGATTTCCGGCACACCTTGGCGGCTTTCACAGGAACGTCGCCAATGAATACCACCGCGCCGCTTCCTTTTTTCTCAAACCGACAACCAAAAGCGGCTAGATTGCGATGCAACTGCCCCCAGCTCGTAGCCGCTCTCAGAATAGGGCCAGCAACATCAACGGCAGTACGCTCTGCGCTTTTTTCCCCGGTGCGATTCTCTCCGTCCCTTGCCTTTGTGCTGATACTTGGTGCAGCATCGTCGTTAGCCCTCGATGGTGGCAACAGGCCGCGCATTGCCACATGCTCCATTTTTTGCCGCTCACGAACCGTTTTTCGTTCTGCCTTCTGCTCTTCAATGGCCGTTCCAACCTGATTGACATAGAGCTTCTTCCGTTCTTCAACATGCTTTTTTTGAAGTGCTTGAACCGCTGACCAGCCGGGATCAGGCATTGCATCACCTATCGGATTTGTCTGGGCAAGCATCCCATTTGGCAACACCATGTAGCGGGCTTTTTTCTCAGACTTCCATCCCTGCACATGCTCAATACGTGCTACCGCACGGCTGGTAGCTTCACGATCAAAACCACCATTTGCTTTAACCATTTTCAGTTCGTCAGGATGGACTCGATTCACTGCTATGTGCAAATGAATGTTGTCTGTGTCCTGATGCAGTGCATAAATTGCTTGATGCTCACTGAGACCTTGTTCGTTGAGAAAAATAGAAACTGCTTCCTCAACTTGCGCAGATGTCGGAATTTCTCCTTCCCGCCAGCTCAACACCCAGTGCGTGACTGGTGCGGCGCTTCGCACTGCTTCCATTGCCAACGCAATCATCTCCGCTTGTCTGCCGCGATGTGTGTCCGTTATGAAGCCACGCGCACCAGCATAAAGCACTTTTTCATCACTGCCTGTGCTTTTTGGATCAACGATGTAATCGGTCAAGTCACCAATATTATTTGCTTTGCTTCTCCCTGCCGCCTTCTTTGGATCGACCGGAATCTTTTTGCCTATCATCCTGCCACCTTCTCAATTGCTGCGGCCAGTAACCGGACAACCTTTGCCATTTCCGCTATCGTGTCTGATACCTGATCTGAGTACACCTCGCGACTTTCTCTGTTGATTTTTTTTATCAGTGCTCCAAGTTGCCGCTGCTGCGCCGCGATGCGTGTCAACTCACGAATTACGAGCATGTCAGCCTCTGCGATTATTGGACGGCCAAAGTAGCGACGGCGTACCAATTCTGACACCGACAATGCTGCAAGGTCAGCATCTTGGCGTAGCTTGTCTTTTTCTATTGGAGTCAGTCGAACTGCTATCTTTGCGGACAGAGGTTCATCACCGATGATTTCAAATGGCATTGCGAAATGTTCCCCAAAAATTGAAAACTAATTGGTAGCACGGACTGACAGCCTCCCCGGCATGAGGGGCAGGAACGAGCCAACCTGTGAGAAGCGAAGCGCCGAATGGGTTGGCGTCCATTGGTTGACATGTGAGCCGCGCAGCGGTTCATGTGTCAGACAATGGCCGTCCTGTTACTTTGCTACCGGCTCAGCTTGTGCATATTATGAGACCATTTATAGATTGATCGCAAGCACAACGTAAGATATGATGTCAACGTCTATATATTTGTTTTCAGAGGAAACCGAAACATGGCACTGACAATTGAGAAGATCGAAAAGATTGCGGAAAGACTTCGCGCAATGCCTCCTGTTGAGAACAAGCAACGACAGGCCAGCAATCAGGAGGCCATCAAGCTACTTGCCAAGGAGATCAAAGGAATGCAGCAACGAGGGTACACGCTTGAGCAAATCGCCGATGTACTGAAAAGCAACGAACTTGCAGTTGCAGCGCCGACACTTCGCAGCTACTTACAGCGCGCAAAAGGTGGAAGCATCAAGAAAACAAGCGCAACACAAAAGCCGCAGGATGAAGGCGCATTACCAGCACCACCGACGACGGAATAGGTTGTTTATTTTTATACAAATTCTTGTTTTTACGCGCATTGCGCGTATAATATAAATCAACAAGGAGTGATAAATGAATGATGAACAAGCCACCCTATTGAGTACGCAATACCATGCTCTTTATGAGCTTCTTTGTAAAGCTCAAGAAAAAAGGGATGCTGCCCTTGCTAAGGTTTCCACTGCATTTAAAACGGCAGAAGCGGCACTGAACTCAGGCGCATCCTTAGATGTAATTTTGCTTGCAGATTCGGTTGCAGATGCGCTACTTTCACAGGCTGAAAAGGCAGAGGCTGATGTAACTAAATTGTTAAAACAAAAAAACGAAATTCAGCAAAAATTGAATGCCAATAAAGTTGTCTTAACAAGAAGTGAAGCCCGAGCTTACTGCGCACAATTAAAACAAGATTTTGAGGCAAAACATGGAACTGATTTCCTTGTGTCCGTACCATTCAAGGCGGACTGGAAAATGGACTGCATTGAAATTTGTCACGTTAGTGGGTTATACATTGATTACGACCCAGACGTGGGCACTTCAGCTTGTACAAGTTCATTGAATAAGTGGAAGGAATGGGAGCTGGCTCGTGGTACAAAAATCGAAGATTTGAATACACGTTTACTATCTTTATTGAAAGAATCGTGTGCTTGGATTTCATTTGTACCTCATTCTTATGGTGATTAGTGCTAGCTTCTCCTACCCCTGAAATTGTCAAATCTGCCCGCGAAGACGTACAGGAAGCACTATGTCTGGGTATCACAGCGGCCCAAGACTGGTGTGCCGGTACTCTACACACCTCACGCCGCGCCTTCCAACAATGGGAGCGTGGTGACCGAGCTATGCATCCGGCATTTTGGGAACTATTAAACATAAAAATTGCACTCATTGCGAGTGAACCATAAATTCGCGCCAACAACTGGATTGTGAGTAGGTTACTTCGCCGTTCCGGCTGCGACGGTCTGTGGACAACTCTTCGAGTTGACACACAGCCCTCTGCGGCTACTCGTCATTGATAATGACTAGGGCTACTTGAAAACCGTCAAGCCAATCTGGCACGGTTGATAGCAGCTTGTGTTATCTCATCGGCGGCATCAGAATCCTGAAATTTCGCCAACCATTCAACTTTATCGGCTAAAGTCAAAAGCATGTGGGGATGGAACTCAAGAACACCGGCCACCACCTCGGCACGCTCACCGGAAGCAATCCAGCACAAAACCTGTGACAAAGTATCGGCGATTCCACGGATTTCAAAAGCCAATTCACGACACTGGTTTGCCGTTTCATCTCTGTTCATATTGAACTCCCCCGGTTCTTTTTATCGATCAATCTTTCTTGCCGATTGACTCAGTTTTAATCGCTGCACTCGCAGTGACGGCCTCCAGCTTCCCGGCCAGCCTGCCTCGTAACTCTGCGGCCTCTTCCCCGGACTTCTGGGCGGCGGTGCGTGCCTCCGTGGCGGCGGTCTTGGTTGTGTCGATTTCACGAGCTGCGGCATCAAGTGCGCCCTGCTGGGCCTGCACCTGAACGCGTGCACTGCTCAGCTCCTGCGCGGACTGTTGGGCTTGTTTCTCGATCAGTTCGGCGCGGGCCTCGGCCTTGGTGGTGCGGTCGGTCATTGCTTCAAGTTTTGCGGCCAGCACGGCGGCCTGCTGCTCGGCGCTCACGCGGGCTTTGCTCTCGGTGTCCAACGTGGCGCGTAGTCGTTCGATTTCGGCAGCTTGGGTCTTGACGGTATCAGCCTGAGACTCGGCCTTGAGCTGCGACTTTGCCAGCTCCACACGGGCCGCCTCGGCGGCCTGTTGCTCGCGCTCGATGCGCTGCGCTTGCTCGGTCAAGTCTGCTGCTTGCTGGGCGGCTTTGCCTGCCAGCATGTCGCGGTCGCTGGTGAGAGCTGCCACCTGCTCGGCCAGTGCGTCCCGCTCAGCTTCCATCGTTTCACCTGCTGCTGCCAAGTCTGCTGCCTCTGCCTGCGTGTGCACTAGGCGCGTCTCTATCTCTGCGCGTGCCTGAGCTGCTGCGCGCTCGATCTCGCTGGCCAGTGCAGCGGCCAAGCTGGCAGGCAGCGCCGGGGCCGCTGTCACGGCTTGCGGGCGGCTGGCTCGCCAAGCGGTCAGGTGCTTGTGAACCGTGTTGGGGCTTCCTGTGCCCAACTTCTCCCGGACTGCTTTGATGGTCGGCTGCTGCCCCTCGCCCATCAACGCGTCCGCTGCTGCTGCCACTTGTTCAAATGTGATGCCGTCTCGTGCCATGATGTGTACCCCTAGTGTATCGTATTGGTGTATTTCGTATTGATACGGTATTATACACAATAAAGATACGATATGAAAACATTTTTTTGTGATGTATCGGTTCGGTCACGTTGCTCGGTGTGTGAAACCGCGTGCCCACAGCGCGAGGGCTGTGGGGAGTCTGGGCAAGCTGCTTTCCTCCTGGATAAAAACAGTGCTCGCGGCTGGGCTGTGAGCCAGCCGGGTTTTGACTCTCAAAAGTCATTTTTAATGACCAGTAGCCGCAGAGGGCGGTGGGTAACGCGCAGCGTTATCCACGGGCCGCCGCAGCGTCGGCACGGCGCGGAGTGTCCTGATCGCTAATTGGGGTCGTCTTAGAAATGGACAGGAAGCCCATAGAGCCGCTTTTAATAGCCCGGACATAGCATTCCATCAACCGAGTAGGAAAAACGCGCTGACGGGCCATCCTGCGCTTTCCTGTCTTGGTTTTAAGTGGAGAAGGGGTCAAGGGACAAACCGGAAGCCGCAGCGGCTTTTTGGCAGTTTCATGCCAAAAAACGAACGGGTGAGGATTTGAGCGAAGCGACCCTTGATGCTTTCGGAACGACCCACGCTCACGGCAGGGGTGCAGGAAGAGCGAAGCGACCCGAAGGGCTACCTGCACCCCTGCCACGTGGCGAACGCGGGTGTGGGCAGCGCCCACGGTGTTGGTTTTAGGTGCGTGAAATCACGATAGATGATTCGGTTCACCTATTGCGGGATGGTTGTTTATGTCGCTTTCGACATGTAGCGAAGCGTAACGGCTGCCCTGTCTTTTTATTGCCAAACAGGCTGTTGGGAGCGACCTTGTGTCGCGGGCGAAGCCCTGACGGACACGCAGTGCCGTCTTTGTTTTTGGGGGCTTTGTTTAGCCCCCTGTGGGGGCCTATTGATGGTGTTGGCGCGTAGCGCCGGGGTTTGTGTTCATCTTGATGCATCAACCACGTTGGCCGAGCACATTCCGGCCTAGTGGCCGGTTTGAAATTTTGTGCGCGAAGCGCACCACTCTGTCGGGAGGGGGTGCCACGCCCGCAGGGCGCTACGGCGTTTGATATTTTAGGACTTATGCACAGCGTGACGGCGCTCGTTTGCGTTAAAGAATATAAATGTTAAAGAATGCGCGCGCGCGTTACGGCTGTGGAAAACTCAAAAAAACATTTATAGAACAATGACTTGCAAACATGCCCGGTGGGTGAAATGACGAATGCCCGGTGGGTGAAATGACGTGCCAATCCACAGAAAAGGTGGGTGAAATGACGTGCCAATCCACAGGTTGGCACCACGGGTGGGTGAAATGACGTGCCGCGTCTCGCTCCCTCTTCGACGGTGGGTGAAATGACGTGATTCACTGCCCACCGACGCGCTTTGTGATGCCACGAATGAGACGCGCACCATCGCGCACATAGAACTTCACCTTGTCGTCGTGGGTGAGCATCATCCGGTACTCTGGCAAGCTGTCGTCAGCCTCGATGACACGGATGGCGCGGCGAAACTCTTTGAGTGTGGATTTGCTGCCTGCCTTCTCTTGCAGAAGCTCCAGACCAATCATCCACTCTGTCTGGTGGCCGCAGTGCTTGCGAGCTATCTCGTAAAGCCGCCGTGCAAGCGGCTTGCGCAGCCTGAAATAGTCCGGGTGGATTGTCAGCACCTCGAACGCTGAAACAGCGTTGTAGAGCCACTCTGAAATAGTGACTTCAACCGCGACCATGCGTTCGTCGGTAGGCGACTTGTCGATGATCTTCCAGCGATCAATGATGCCGAAGCCTTCCTTGACACGCTGGCCACCAGTCTTGATATCGGTGGTGATACGCGTCCCGGCCAGCCGCTCGAAAGCCTCTTGCAGCAGCTTGTACCCCTCACCGCTTGTTTGCCTGTTGGTCGTAACGAGGAAATCATGCACGGTGAAGCGGACAGTACGATTCTTCGCGTCGTCCCGACCTCTGTTCAGCGCTTCGGTGAGCTGACTGACGACATAGATCAGCACGTCTTTGTCATGCTGGGTTGCTCGGCCAAGCACCGAAGGCGCAACCTTAATCGACTTGTTCCCGTCCTTGCTCGTCCACGTCCAGATAGAAAGATCGGGCTTAGTCGAAAGAGTGAAGATCGGTGCTTCCATGCTCGCGCCATCGTCTTTCATTGCGTAGTCGAACATGTCGGCGAGGAAAAAATCGCGGTTCGGGTGGCGCTGACGGATCAGCCCCTTTTCCGGTGACGGTGCAACGCTCCCCACTGTTGCCTTCTGCTTGGCGTTTCGGCGCTGCTGCTCTTTCAAGGCGACCTTGGATTCGCCTTCTAAGTCGGCCTCGATCTCGGTTCGTTTGGCTTGAAGCTCTGCCACGCGAGCACGCAGCGCGGCCTTTTCCTCGTCCTTATTCGTGACGGCAAGGCGGGCTAGTCCCCGGTTGCACTCCAAAATCTGTTCTGACAGCTCGCGGTGCCACGCCTGCAAGTGCCGAATCAGCTTGTCCGTGTTGGCCTCGGCCTGAGACTCATCCATTTCGGCCATGTCGTCAAAAAGATCAGGCATACCCTTGAGTTTTTCCGGGTCGAACTCTGGCTGGTCGGTGTGTTTTTTCATACATTCCTGTAGCGAAGGTATCCCCTGCATTCGGTCACTGCTTGGCGTAGTGCGCGTCCAGGAGCGCAGTAACTTCCTGAACGATCTTCGTGCCTCTTGATGCGCAGTCCATTTTGATTCTCCGGTGCAATGACTCCGGGATGTCCAGCGTCAAACGCTTGGTCGCCTCTTTGTCAGCGGCCTCGTCTCGGTTTTCGACCCACTGGTCGGACGATGGGGCAACAACCGGCTTGTTGCTCGGCTTGGTTCCCATCACCACTTTTTTTGTGCTCATTTTGCGTACTCCATCAGTTCGATCAGGACGGCATCCATTTCCTTGGCGGCGCTACCGTCAGACTCAATTTCATAAACAGCTTTGCCCTGCGCTGCGGCCTCGGCAAACACCACTCGCTGGGTGACGCTGGCATTCAGTACATGCACCGGATAGGCTGACAAGGCTTCACGCACATCGCGCCCGATTGCTGTATTTGCGATTTTGCGATTAACCACAAAGCAGCTTTTCAGGTTTTCTTTGTAAACACGCGCTTCATCAATCAGCCTCACCACTTCCTCTGCGGCCCACACGTCATAGGGTGACGGCTGGACGGGGATTACAACCACGTCCGAAGCCATGATCGCGCTTCGGGCAAGGTCGGTGACACGCGGAGGCCCATCGATGATGATGTGGTCGTAACCGTGGCCGATGGTGCCGATTTCTTTATGCACCGTGGCACGGGGCAGGCCCACCACTGAAAACAGCGGCTCCCCCTCACGGGCTGCGGCCCAGTCCAACGCACTGCCCTGCGGGTCAGCGTCGATCAGCAGCACACGCGCACCCTTGCGGGCCAGCGCTGCGGCCAAATTTACGGACAACGTAGTTTTACCCACGCCGCCTTTCTGATTAAGCACTCCGAAAATCATTTTTTACACCTTTGCGGTTAGTCGCTTTTGCGCGTATGCGGTAAAGCGTGTTTCTGTATTTGTGGTAATCATACCCCACAAAGGCACGACAAGGAAGCCAATTAAATCAATATTTAATTTCATAGCTCAACCTGACACGATCTTGTCAAAAGCAGCGGTTTAAAGAGCGTCGTTACTTGTTTTTATCAAAAAATCAGAACGGCGCAACGACAAAAAACTAACTGAAAATAAAAGTGCGGCACTGTTGCGGCGATACGCAAACGCGCTTATTATTTGGACATCAAGACCAAATAGATCAGGAAGCGTCGATGGCCCAAATGCCTTTTTCTCCTTGCGATACGAGCGCCGGTGCTGCCTGCACCGACCGGTCGGTGTCGATGCTCCATGACATTTTTGGGCCAGTTATCGACGCGCTCGTGCAAGGAACAGACCCCAATACCGTCGCGGCATCGGCCAACGTAATCGCCACGATGATGTCGTTCTTCAACAGTGGAATCCTTGTAATCGGCTCACTGATCGTGTCGTATGTCGCCCTTATGGGCATCGCAAACACGGCCAATGACGGCGAGGCGATGGGTAAAAGTTGGTCGTCGCTCTGGACTCCCGTTCGGATCGTTGCTGGCGGCGCTGTCCTGCTGCCAACAGCAAGCGGCTATTCCTTCATCCAGCTCGTTGTGCTTTTGTTTTCGCTTTGGGGGGTTGGGTTTGCCAATGGAACCTTTAAAGCAGGGATGGCAATCGGCATCCTGTCACCGAACGGTGTGGTGCAGGGTGTCAATGATCCGGGCCAGTTTTACGGCTTGCGCGATTTTGCGAAGCAATATCTGGCAGCGTCTTACTGCGCGAAGGCTGCAAACACCCTCTATCGCGCCCCTGACGGCACCGGCCCACAGGTGATGTCGGGCGGTACTCCCGACAAGACCATGACCAAATCGGGCCGTACTGAATACCTGTTTGAAATCAAAGATCGAAACACCGTCACGAATCTGGCGGGTGGCGCGCCTCTTTGCGGCACGGTCAAGATCGCCACTTACGCAGCTCAGGCATCCAATGATGGAACGGGAATTGAAGCAGCGTTGGAGCAACTGCGCACCTCCACTCAAACGGCAAAAGTCACAGCCGCCGCCGCGTTGATGGTGGACCTTGATGGATGGGTTAACACATGGCCGAACCGCATGGGTGACGCAGGCTGGACTGCTGTTGATTCAACCCGTTTTAACGAAATCGTTAACACGGCTGAGCAGTCAGTGGCAACCGCCTTGATGGCTCAAATGTCCACCGGCGAAACGGGCATAAAAACAGGTTTCAACAGCTTCGCCAACTCTTTGACGGCTGAGGGCTGGGCAATGGCCGGTGGCTGGTTTCAGCGAGTAGGTGAGGTGCGTGGCAGGATTTCATCCACGTTGGCCGAATCAGTCGGCTCCGTTGGACAACCATCTTTTTCATCACTTCCATCGGATGCAGCCGCCAGCGAATTAACGACCAGCGTCACAACAGTGACCTCTGCGATTAACAAGAAAGCAGAGGAAAAAGCGAATTTCAAGCCTTCAACAAATGGACTGAACGACCTGACCAATGTAATGCCAGCCGATGCAAAAAGTGATGTGAACATCGGCAGCATCCAAAACAACGTGGACTCAAAAATCAGCCTCTACGTGAATGGATTGATGGAATCGATGGTTCAAATTGTGACCGGGGCGGGCGGGACGGGTGTCACACCACTGTGCGGCACTGCTGGCACGATGGGCGGTTCGTTGAACCGAATGAAGTGCGTTGGCGACTATCTGACCGTGGCTCGTGCAGGTATTGGGGCAGCGGACGTGGCTATTAAGACATCCGCCACAGCACTTCGCGTCGTGGCCGGTGCGTTGTCTTCGGTCAAAGGCGTGGGCACGGGCCTTGACCTGGACAAGATCGTGACACCCATCTGGGACTGGGTGATCGAAGTCCCGGTCAAGCAGCTTGCCATGATGGCCGCGTACATTGAGCCATTGGCCTTCTATTTTGGTGTTTTTCTACCAAGCTTGCCTTACACCATTTTTATGGTCGTAGTTGTTGGCTGGGTGCTGGCGGTCGTGCAATCCTTGATAGCAGCTCCGCTGTGGGCAGTCATGCACATGACACCAGATCGCACCTTCATCGGCTCACAAACCCAAGGCTACCTGTTGTTGCTTTCGCTGTTTGCTAGACCTGCGCTGGCAGTGGTTGGCTTGTTTGCTGCGATTTTGGTCTCTGACCCGATCATTGACTTTGTCGCCAAGGGATTCTTTTCCATGCGTGGGGCGGTTGTGACATCGACTGGAACGGTTGGCACGATTGCATCTTTCTTGACGTTTGCATGGTGGTTCATGGTCTTTGGCTTGACCCTGCTGCCAGTGCTGTACATGACCTTTGGTCTTCCCCAAATCCTGCCGGATCATGTCCTCAAATGGATCGGCGCTGGTATCGGTGATCTCGGTGAAACTAATGCGGTAGGTCAAATGCGTGGCGGGATGGCTGGAGCTGCTGCTCGTGGTTCCATTCCTGACGGCACATCAAAAGGCGGCGCTCCCGGTGGCCCTCGCATCGGCGGTGGCGGTGGTCAGCTACTTGGCGGCGCTGGTGGCGGGAATCCCCCTCCGTCCACCAGTCCGCGCAATGGCGGCGGCGGTCAAGCTGCACTACTTAATGCAGGCGGACAGGGCGTATCGCCTGCTGCTCCTGACACTGCGCCAAAAACCGATACACGCTCCACCGGGCACAGAGTAGGCGAAGCCGCTGGTGTTGCTATTGGACGCGCCGTAACTGGCGGCGTGGCATCGGCGGCTCGCTCTGCTGGGCGGATCGGCGGTGCTGTTCTATCTGGTGGCCGTGAGGGAGCCAGCTCATACCAAGAGGCAGGTTCAAGCGGTGCTTCATTTGGTCAGCGCGTCAAGGCGGGCTTGGTGGGTGGTGCTGCTGTGGCTGGGGCGGGACTTGTCTCGGCGGGTGCCGCTTCGGCATCCGACTTCTCTCAGGCTGGAAAAACGGCTGTGAGCGAAGGTAAGGCTGCATACAGCGAAGGCGCAGATTCACGTATTGCTGCATTCAAGTCTGAATTGAGAGGTGAAAGTCCTGTGAATGCAGGCAGTGATGTATCTGGTTCCAGCGACACCATGCCACCTGAATCGCCAGCTGCATCAGCAGTCTTGGAGCAAGACGGCACCCCAATGACAAGGAGCGAATCATGAACAAAGAAGATCCATTTTTGGCCGAAGCACAGGGCATGGCAAACGGCGCAATTATGGGCCGTCGCCAAGGCCGGGAGCAAGGATATGCACAAGGCTGGGATGAAGCAATTGCGCTGGCAAACCAGAAAATTACAGCACTCACTCAAGAGAAAAATGACTTGGCATGGGGTTTTAACGCGTTGCTCGCCGTGACAGCGGCTGCACTGGACACACTAGAAAAAGGCCCGGCAGGCCAGCGCCATGCTGTTGTGATGGACTACCTGTCAAAAGTCGATTCTTGGCGCCAGAGCGGCCACCTGCGTGGCATTCCACACGCTGACCCAGTTATGCGTCTCAAATCGCCTGAGACCGCCATGCAAATGCAGAGTTGGGTTGAAGCAGCTATCGCGCAGGCAAAACTTCAAAAACGTGACAGCGCTCCGACTCCATGAATCCAAATTACCAAGCCGCTGCCGCGTGGGTACTCCAGCGCACAACGGATTCGACTGTCCCTGCTGTAACCATCGCCAAAACAATTCGGTCAGTCCATCGGGCGTGCAGGAAAGCAACTGCACCACTTCACATGCCTGACCTCTTTCCCCACGTTGAACTGGGCCTGATTGTCATTCCGCCGTTGGTCATTGAACTCTCGGAAGAAGAGTCTGGCCCGGTTAGCACTGATGCCCTTGAGACCATCGGGCGGGCCATCGTTATGGAGTTTGGGCGTTCACAAAACGACCTGGTGCATTACCCACTGGGCGAACAGCTCTCGGATGGACAAATTATCGTTTTTAAACCGCAAGCTTTGCCAGAAATTCTTCTGGCGACGGGCCTGCACTTACTGGAGGAAGCCACCCATGATTTTTGAATCAACTGTCCCCGCCGCCGTGTTGGCCGTACTGCTTGCAGTTGCGGACGCTGTGCTGGCAAGCGCCGCCCAAACCAAAAAACGCCGGAGGGCACGCGCATGAGCTTTTTTTCAGGCGCAAAACGCGCGGCCCAATTTACGTTCGTTTCGATGCCATCTTCCATCCTTGGCATCAACCAGCTCAAGATGGGCAATCAGCATATTGCTGACCTTTGGCGCTCGTTGTCTTACCCTCCGTGTCCAGAGTGCAATGCTGGCGTATTGCACCGGCACGCCGAAGCCACTCAAAACAGCGAAGCACTGTACCCGTGGGTGTGCCGCAACAAAGATTGTGATTTCACGATCCTTGCACCAGCCGATGTGAATGAAGTCCGAAAAATTGCGTTGGACTGGTCAGCAGCTCGCACTCGCCAAAGACTATCGTTTTTGGATGATCCTGAGCGCTACAAGCTGATCCGTGGGCACAGCATCGAAAGCCGGTTTTGGTTCGTCTGCGCGTCGGTTTTGACTGCATGGCTGATTTACTTGATCGCTGCTGGTACGCCGCTTGGCGCTTGCGCCTCTGCGCTGTCGTTTGGATTTTCGGCCTGTGTCTTAGGCGTCACGAAAAGCTACCGCGCTTGGCAAGTCGAAACGGGCAACATCTTTTTACCTCAAAGCCTCTTCTGGCACTTTTTTAAAAATGAAAGGTGGGTGCGCTAATGATGACTGACGCTGAAATCCTCATACGAGCACGCGAGCTGGTCGAAAAAAACGGGCGGGCATTGTGGTTCGTGATGGGCTGGAAAACAGCAACCGTTCTGGCCTGCGTGACCGCCTTCCTTGGCTCCATGTTGGCGAACTATGTGCAATTCACCGGCGCAACGCTGGTCGATCTGGTGCCAGACATTGCCTTGGCGGTCGTGGTGCCAGCGCTTTTCATCGGCCCGGTGATGTGGCTGATTTTCCGTTTCATCGTGAGGAACCCGTATGAAAAAGCCTAAACGCACCACAGCACCCTCTCAGTCGGTGCAACGAGAACACCAGTGGGCCGTGCGCGAGTTGGTTGCTCGGTACTGTCTTCTGGCTCAGGTCATGGCCGCTGAAATCGAACAAAAAACCAACAACAAAAACAGGCACGCCCAAGCATGAAAAAACTACATTTAGCCGCGCTGGCAATCACCAGTGCCACCGCATTCGCTCAAATGCCCGTGCCGCTGCTCGACACCCCACCTGCCATCGACTTGGCAGTGTGGCGAGCTGCCGCGCCATCACTTCAAGCA
Source organism: Janthinobacterium sp. CG_23.4 (assembly GCF_029892305.1). NCBI lineage: Bacteria > Pseudomonadati > Pseudomonadota > Betaproteobacteria > Burkholderiales > Oxalobacteraceae > Janthinobacterium > Janthinobacterium sp. CG_23.4. The sequence continues at coordinate 18,459 of NZ_JARXUX010000002.1, forward strand.
GCCTTGGAGTGCAAAACGAAGATCACACCAAAAATAGCTGCGCTGCGCCCTTTGCTGAAAAAAAATGAACGAGACCAGTGGGAAATGTTCCCGCCAGAAGCATTCACCGTTTTCGGCCTACCGGTGGAGGTCGTGGTCATTTACATAGATCGGGATGCGGAAATGGGGCACAGCTACACGTCAATAATAATGAGTAAATCACTTGCAGAGGTGCGAACTGCCGCTCGGATCAATCCAAAAATAGACGGGCGAAATACCAAGATCGGCAGTCTTGGTGCAGCTCAACCTCGTGGGCCGGAAAGCGTCGAACTGACCTGCACCGTCGCCGGAAAATGGCAGGATTAACCGTGAAAAACGCCCTCCTGCTGGCTGCACTGGCAACCGTCGCCGGTGCAGCAATGGCCGATACGTGCATGGTTTCCCCAACGGCAAAGGAAACTGTTTCCGGTCGGTTCGGAAAATTCCGTAACGGCGGTGCAGCCAATCACGGGTCAAGCAATCAACAGCCGCACATGCACGATGGCTTGGATTTTTCGACATCCAATGCAAACCAGCCCGTGTTTGCCTCGGATGCCGGAACAATTACTTTAGCCGGTGCACACGGTAGTGCAGGCAACACAATCATGATTAAGCGCACGAATGGCGACATCGTGGCTTATTACCACTTGAGCGGCATTGCCACCGGCCTCGCGGCCGGAATGACCGTCAAAGCAGGCCAGCAACTGGGCCTATCAGGCAACACCAACAGAGGAAGCGAGTCGGTGGGCAAGATGCTCAAACACTTGCACTTTGTCTATGGCACTGCACAAAAAGACGATGCCCGCGCCAAGGCGTTTCCAGAAAACGCTGGGCGCGGCCCGTTCAATCCGGGGCAATTGCCATCTGCATTCAACCAGCAACAAGGCATTGGCTGGAAAACAGACCCGTCCCCGTATTTCTGCAAAACGTATGCGATTCAAGACGGCAACCCTGCTCAGTACCCAGTGCTGGGTAAGGACACGAAAGAGCAGTACGCGATTTTGTTTGGCTCGGTGCCAGCGGGCGGCACACCGCCCAATGTGAAATTTGAATCGTCCCAAGTGGCAGCGGCCAATTCGGATGTTGCGATTGCAAACGCTGCTGGCACTACGGTTGTGGCCATGCTGAAGGATAGCGACGGCTACGGTGCTTTGCCAACCGCGCCGATTGGCGGGTACGACACGATGTCCACATCCGAAATGATGTTGACAGAGGCAACGCGGCGGTTCAGTGATGCCAACTGGAACACCAACATTACGAAGGTGTCAAGTCGGGCGCTGTGGGTTGATTACAACCGGGCTATCGGTGTTGGCAACTATCTTGCCGAAGCCACGTACCGGAAGAAAGAAAAGGTGGAAGCCCTGCTTGCCGCCTACACCGCGCAAAAGATGAAGGGGATCAGGTTGAAGACCGATGCAGCGCGGGAACGTGCGCTGCGCAATGACGTGGCCCGCAGCATTAACTGATTTACACATTCACAGAAAACAGTATTTCATTACAACTGCAAAAAAGGCGGGGCCATGATCGTCTGGAAATTTGATGAAAACACTACCGAGTTTGACCGCGTTCTGCCCATCGAGATCGAGGCCGACCCGGACGGCGTTTATGTGACCAGAGAGCCAGACGGCACGCTGCGACTTCGCGCAGGCGGTGGGGTTGAAGTCGTGCGCGGTGAAAAACTGGTGCTGGCCGGGGTTGAGTTCGACCGGGAACAGTTCGACCCACCAGACCAAGCAGAAGGCGGTCAACGATGATCCTATTTCTCGATTTCGACGGGGTTTTGCACCCGGACTCTGCTTATCTGGTCAAGGGCCGTCCCACGCTTAAAGCAGCGGGTGAACTTTTCATGTGGGCACCGCTTTTGACTGATTTACTGGCTGACTTCCCGGCGGTGCAAATTGTGTTGAGTACGAGCTGGGCGCGTGAGCTGTCATTCTCCCGTGCCTGCCGCTGGTTGCCGGATGGTCTTCGCGCCCGTGTCATTGGTGCGACCTGGCACAGCTCCATGAAGCATCAGGCGGACGGCTTTTCTTTGTCACAAACGTGGTGGGACACGGCCAACAGATACCAACAAATAAAGCGGTTTGCGGATCGTGCTGGGCTGGTCAATTGGGTTGCCGTGGACGACCAGCCGGAAGGCTGGAGCGCTGACGACCGGGACAAACTGGTGCATACAAACGGTGACACGGGCCTGTCAGATTCTCGCGTGCTGGCATCGCTGGCGGCACGTTTAGGAGGGAAGCCATGACCTATTATGGCGGGATTAAGTAAAAGCACATTGACGCAATTACAGAAAACAAGGTCTATCCTTGCCATCGTCAAGGCCGTATAGTTATGACTATACGCAAATAAGAGAATAAAACCTGTGCGCTACAAGGTCGCTGAATACATAAACAAGAGTCTTGGCGGCATCCGCTTGAAAGGCAACACCGTCCAATGCCTCCGAAAAACGGAAGAGCGGAGCACGTCTGGTCGCACCCTTGAGAAAGTTGTTCTCACAATCGACCGCTGGTCTGACGAACTATCACCAGAAGCCAAAGAGGTACTGACACCAGAGGAACAGGATCAGTGGAAAGAATGGAAGATCAAGCACGATGCCGACTACCGGCGCGAACAGCTTGCCATTGCTCTTGAGGCTGTTCCGGCCACGATCAATGCTGCCAGCGCTGCATTGCGTGAGGATGCCGCCGAACAAGTCGATCCTAGCGTGCTATGGCAGGCCATTGACACATTAACCGCAGCGCTGGAAGCGGCAGGGCACGAGAGGCCAAAAAAACCGCGTGGCCGCCCCACCAGACTAGCTGAGGACGACGATCCGGATTTATCTACGTGGCCGCATGGCGATGCAAAACCACTACCCAATTTTGCGCCACCCGGCACCGATACCCACCGACAATATCAAGCGCTGCTGGATACTTACGAGGCGTTTAAGCGGGAAACAGTAAAAGCAGAAAGCCACAAATAAAGAAACATGCCTTGCTTATGAAATTGGAGCAGGTGGCAACTCCAATTTCATAAGCTCAGTGAGCTTATGAATATCCCTAGTAATAATGGCCTCGGCACAGGCACGACAATAATGATCCCAGCTCCGGCCATTTCGCACTTTGAGCCGAATGTCGCCTCTTTCGATCCGATGCCTAGAATTAGCTTGGCAATTATGAGCCTTGCCGGCAGTATCGACTCCAACTTGTTGGACAAGAGATTTAGTTGCCATTGAACACCACGCGCACGGCAGCATTCACAATTTCTGTAAAACCAGCATCAATTTGATCTAACTCTGCCCGCGAGAATTCATGACGCTGGCCGTTGGTTCTCCCAGCAGCAGTGTTCACCTGGCGGTCAATCGCTGCCTTCAACACAATAAGGTTGTCTCGGCCTAAATGCTGGCGGTCAAGCTCGCGGCCAGCGGGATTTAAACCTCGCTCATGCAGGATTCGCGCAGCTTCAGTACGCACGCGCATATCCAAGCCTCCACGCATTGCCTGACGCTGAGCTACCCTCGTAGTGGGTACTGGCTGCAATGCTTGTCGGGTCGGGTCGAAGTCGCCAGAAATAATGCCTCGCTCTTGCAGCAAGCGTATCGCTGCCGCTTCGTCTTCTTCCAGAAGATGAATTTCTTCAAGCTGAACTTCGGATTGCGCTCTTACCTCAATTTCATCACCGAAATGCGGCACCGGAGCGACTTCACGTTCTCCAGTAGGGTCGGAAGGATCGAATCCTTCTAGTGGCAATAGCTGATCAAAGTAGTCTTGGTCAGCTTCGCTGTAAGCCTGAAAGTCAGTCCATTGACGGGCAATATTGGCTCCAGCATGGAACACCACAACACCTTGATTGAGGACATGACCCGGTGCGTTCTGCTGAATCACTCGCATGATTCGTCCGACGAACTGCACAAAGGGCGAGAGGTTGCTGAAAATGCTGAAAACTGCGGCTACCGATAGGAATGGGTGATCGAACCCCTCTCCTAATTTACGCACCTGCACAATGACATCGAGCTGGTGATTATCCAGTTGCTCCATGACTCGCCGATTTGCAGCCCCGTCTTCCCGAGAATGCACATAACCAGCACGACGGCCACGCGCACTGTACGCCTCAACAACTTGTCGGCAGTGTTCAAAATTGAGGGCCGACGCAATAATTTTCAGGCGATTTTCGCCAGTCTCGGTACGCAATCGATCTAGTTCACGGATCGAAGCGTCAACGATAGTATTAAGCGTCGCGGCTGATGTGACGATGCTGCGTCGAAAATCAGCTTCCTCTTCTCCCAAGCGACGCACTTCGTCGAGGCTAACCTCGATTTCCTGAGCATCTGCCCGCCGTACATAGCGCAGAGTACGCGGATTGAGCTGCACCGCCTTTAAGCGCTTAACGTATCCCTCTTGTATTGCACGAAAAATCGGGTAGGAGTAGAGCACTCTTCCTGCCATGATCTGACCATCCGCTCGCAATGGTGTCGCACTGAAATTAACGATTCGCGCTGCTGGGAATCGCGCTTTCAGCGCTTCCCAGCTATCGGCCACGCTGTGGTGCCCTTCATCAAATAAGATCAGATCAAAGAAGTCTGCGGGAAGCGTTTGTAGCCAATGATTTGCATCACCTTGGAGCTGTTGAATATTCGTGATGACAACATTCGCCTCTTCCAAGTCAGATCGGTTCGTTGTAGTACCCCGAATTTCTACGGGTTCGGGATAAGGGCCACCAGTGAGCACTTGGCATTTCTGGTAGAACATGCTTGCGTTAGAGGGATTGAAGTCGGCGGCAAGTTGATCGGCGATAGAAAGACCAGGTGCAACGACCAAAGTACGATTGGAACGAAAAGCAAAAGGGGTCAAAGTGATGCAACCCGATTTTCCACAACCGACCGGCAGTACGATTCCGACCTCACGCTCTGTCTCTTCCGGGTTGCTCGCATAGTCCGTAAGAGCTTGAAAAGCTTCCCGTTGCGGGGCACGGATATGACGATTTCCGCCAATATTAGGAAGGCGGTTCTGAAACGGGTTTGGCATCATCAAGCTCCTTTATTTATTCAAATAGACAGCCTTGCTGGCTGTCCGCACTTGCACCTGTTGCTCCAAGTGCCTCTCTTATTTTTTACGCCGTTTGATCTCTCGCTCAATAAGCTTTGCAGCCGCAAGCCGTACCTTGACCACCGTTTTTGCCCGGATGGCTCCATCATGCTGGCCGTGGGCTTGCTTCACCAGTTCGGCGAGTTTGATGTGATCCGTATCCTTGGCATCAAAGCGGGGCAAACTGACATGTTTGAAAATGTCCCCCATATTGGTCGAGACGTTGTGCGCCTCGATCATCTCTTTGACAATCTCCGAATGCAGTAGTCCACATAAGAAATAAGCTGGTTCCGGCTCGGTAAAGTCAGCAAAATACAGCTTGTGGTCGGCAACATAGATGCGCTTGCCGTAGCCAGGAACAGTACCTGTTCCAACAACCGCAGCAGCGAAGTCACCCGTCATTTCAGCCCAAATGACTTTGTACGGCGCAAAGCTGTAATCGCCCACGTTGTAGATCGCAAAGAATGGAGCACTCTTCATGCGGGTCTTGAAGGTCGAGCGCGATTCCAAGAATGACTTGTATGCCTTGAAAAACTTGAACGTCTTCGGATTGGTGTGTGTGCTGTAAGTGTTGGCGGCATGGTCAAGTTCCGCTTTGTTGATCCCTTTGTTCGGCACAAAGGCATACAGCTCACTTTCCGGTAAAAAATAGCAGGCGTGTAAGTCGCCCGCACCCTTGGCCAGTGGGTACAAGCTTTCAGCTTCCACCCAAAATTCACGCGCACTACCCAACTCGGTTTTACCCTCGTGCGGCCTTGTTCGCACTTTGACGGTGCCATCAGCAGCGTTAGAGTCGATGACATCGACAAAATAGACACCGTTCAAGTCGGTAGTGATCCCCTTGCGGCCATTCACCCAAGTTGAAGGGCCAAAAAGCGGCTTGTAGGCTGCAAAGTGCCCCGGCTTCATAA